>JADJCM010000009.1 GCA_016703225.1 Lysobacterales bacterium | reverse complement strand
CGCATTGCGCCCGGCACGCTTTCGGCCGGCTGGCCGTCGATCACCTGGATCACGTCACCGGCCTTCAGCTGCGGCAGCTTGTCGCCCTCGTTCTCCAGCACCAGCACGCCAGCGCTGGCGCCGAAGTACTTGCCCAGTTCGGCATTGAGGCTGGTCAGGTTCAGGTCCAGTCCGCCGGCGATGAAGCGCAGGTGTTCGGGCATGGGGCCGGGTTCGCCGTGCTGCATCTGGCGCACGATCTTTTCGCCATCCTTCATGATGATCTGGATGTCGCGCTGGACGCGTCCCGGACCGCCATGCATGGGCGCGTGCGGGGCATGGCCCGGCGGCAGGTCGAGCATGCCCAGCCAATCGCCCGGCTCGCGTCGCTCGGCGACCATCTTCGCGTCCACCGTTTTGCCCTCGCGCTGGTAGCGCACCGTCACTTCGGTGCCGGCTTCGAGCGCGCCGATGTTGTCGCGCACCGCGTCCACCGCGGCCCGGCTCTTGCCGGTGGCCTTGCCGTTGATTGCGACAATCAGATCACCCGGCTTCAGGCCGGCCTTCGCGGCCGGACTGCCTGGAGTGACCGCGGCGATGCGTGCGCCGTTTTCATCCGGTTCCAGCACCACGCCGATCAGGGCGCGGCGCGGTTCGCCGGCGAACTCGAAGGCGAAGGCGCGCGGTCCGTGGTCGCCGAGCTGCATCGACAGTTCGGCGATGCGCCGCGTCAGTTCGCGAAGTTCGCCGCGGGCGGCGTCAAGTTCCTTGCGTGCATTGGCACGCTCGGTTTCGTTGGGTTCAGCGCAGAAGGCGGGGGTGCACGCGAGCATCAGTGCGGCGGCGAGCAGTGTGGGTTTGAGCTTCATCGGAATCTCCTTGCGGGTTGCGGTCAGTCGATGCGGTAGTCCGCGCGCTGCAGGTACGCGTCACCGTTGTCGGAAAGGGCGTCGAAGCGCGCGCTGGAGCGCGTCGCTGCGAGTCGGGTCATCAATTCCACGCGGCGCGACCACAAGGCTTCGGCCTCGTCGTCGCGGCTGGTGGCGTTCAATTGCAGATCGGTCAGTCCGATCAGGTTCTCGAGCTCGACGCTGGCCATCGCGCTGGCAGCGTCGATCGGCACGCTGCGCGCATCGAGCGCGGCCAGGATCGCGTCGAGCTGCTGCGATTGTTCGATCAGTTCGCGCGTGCTGGCGCTGGCTTCGCGCACGCCGACAGCGGGTTCCGGATGCAACACGCGCACGCCGACGATTGCGGCGAACAGGGTCGCGGCCAGTGCCAGCCACGCCGTGGCGACGCGGCGCGTCCCGAACGCCCGATCCGGCCGCGGTGTCGCCGGTGCCAACTCGCGGCTCAGCGCGGCGAAGCCGCCTGCACGCGGCGACCGCAGCGGCAGGGCGCGCAGCGCCGCTGCGAGCGCGTCGTCGTCGCGATCTGGTCCCGGGAGGAAACGATCATCAGGCATAAGCCACCTGCGCCTGCGGCGCGTCGTAGTAGTCGCGCAGCTTGCGCGTGCCGCGCGCGAGTTGCGATTTCGAGAAGCTCACCGACTTGCCGAAGCTGGTTGCGATCTCCTCGTGTGAATAGCCTTCGACGTGATACAGCCAGACCACGCTGCGGGTGATCTCCGGCAGCCTTGCGAGCGCGCGCTCGAGGTCGCGCTGATGTTCTGGCGAGACGGCCGCGTCATCGGCGGGCTCGGGCATCTCGTCGACGGTCTCGACCACGCCGCGCCGGCGCAGGCGCATCAGCGCCTCGTTCACCGCGATCTGGCGCAGCCAACCCCAGAACGGGGCGTCGCCGCGGAACTGCCCGAGCTTGCGGAACAGTTGCAGCATGGCGTCGTGCAGGATGTCCTCGGCCTCTTCGGCGTCGCCGAGCAGGCGCAGCGCCAGCGTACACCGGCCGCTCGAACAGACGGTAGATCTGCTCGAACGCACGCATATCGCCGCCGGCACCTCGTTCGATCAGGCTGGCGGGTACGTCGATGGCGAAATGGCTGCTCACGGAACCTAGGATGCGCCGGGGCCGGAAACGGTCGCAAGCGCAAAAAAAACGCCGCGGCCAGGCCGCGGCGTTTTTCGGGTGGAGCTGGAACGATCAGAGATCGGTCGCGATGGTGATCGAGAAGTACACGCGCTGGTCGGCGGTTTCCGCCCAGAAGGCCTCGGCTTCGCTGTCGCTGTCGGCCCAGCCGAGCGTGGTGCTCACCGGTCCGAACTCCTTGGACAGGGACACGCCGTAGTGCATGTAGTCGATGTCGTGGGCGCCGGTCCATTCACCTTCGTCGTTGAACTCCGGCCAGCCGCTGCCGACGCTGAAGTGACCGACTTCGCCATCGAGGGTCAGGTCCCACCAGGGCAGGCCGTAGCTGCCGGAGAGGCCGAAGTAGACGCCGTCATCGTCGAGGTTGAACACGTCATTGGTGTAGCCCACCGTCGCCGTGATCATCTCGTTGAAGGTGATCGAACCGACCAGTTCGTTGTAGTCGTAGTCGACGCCCTCGGCGGTGCCGGGATAGATGTAGCGGATCAGCTGGATGTCGCCGGCCAGGCTGTCGTTGAAGTCCCAGGCGTAGCCGATGTAGGTGTCGAGTTCGAGCTTGGCGTCGTCCTCGTCCATCCAGCCGGTGTCGTCAGGGGTGAAGTCGACGCTCGAACCCCAGACGCCGCCGTAGAGGCCGGACTCGTGTTCGAAGGCGAGCTCGCCCTGCAGCGCGAAGTCTTCCTGCGACTGCGAAACGCCGCGCCAGACGTAGTCGCTGGTCAGCGTCGCCGATGCGCTGAAGGTCAGCGGGCCCGAGCTCTCTCGCCTTCCTCGTCCTGCGCCATGACCGACAACGGCAGGGCGGCGAGCAGGGCCAGGGCAAACAGCGATTTCTTGTGCATGTGGAACCTCCGGTGGTTGGGGCAATGGCCGGGCGTCGCGTAACCGTCCTGCGACGCCCTGGCGCCGAGTGTAATCCGGTTTCGGCCCCGGCAATCACCCCCGCAATCGTCAACCTTGGCGCCCGCGGGGGTGGTGTCCATGCCGGCTACCCACACCGGCCCGAGTCGACGCCGATGCGCGAACTCGGCTGCCGGGCGCATGCGCGGTGCATGTTCTTCGATCTACGCACGGCCAACCAGAGCCCGCTCACTGCCGAAGTGACCCCGGAAACGCAGGTCAATTCCAACCGCGCCAGCTCTCGTCTTCTTGGTCAATTTCAGCGAGCACATGCATAGGCGCTGGTTGGCATCGTAGACGTAAGCGCCGCGTCGCGCTGACCGCAGGCGAAGTGCCGCTGCGCGTGATCGACTGCGGCTTGCCGTCGGCGTCGCGGTCGAACGTGATCATCATGCCCTCGGGCGCGCGAATGGCCAGCGGCAGCTCCTCGCTGGCCTCGTCATAGACCATGAAGTCGATTTCGGTCTGGAGGCCGCGGGAGTTGGTGATGCTCGCGGCGAAGTACCGATGCGCCGCTTCGGACTGCGTCCAACTGGCGTTTCCGCGCGTCGGCGCGCTCGCGCAGGCAAGCACGACGGCAGCGATCAGCGAGAGCAGGCGAACGAGCATGCAGTCAGTGTCGCGTGCAGCCGCGCGCCGGGGCAAGGCAAGATCTTGGTCGCCCCACCTTCCCGAAAAAGAAACTGCTAGCGGGAGGGCTGGCGGTTCGTGCGCTTCACTTGGACTGCATAGCCTCAAAGAAGTCATGTCCGCTGGCGCTTCGATCCTCATGTTCGGCTCTTGCGCGAAGACTGACAAGCGCTTCATCGACGATCCGATTGGCAGCATCGTCCGAGCCGGAGTACACGAAAACACTGGAAGCGGAGCTGATCGCGCCCACCGCGCGCTCGACTTCAGCGAAGAGATCATCCTCCATCCCCGAGTATGTGTAGTTGCTGACATCCTCGGAGCCATCGTCCGATTGCCTGCGGAAGTAAAAGCAGGTACCTGCAATCCTGGCGAAACCTTCTGATGGCCCATCGAAGTAATCCGTCGCGATGATCCGGTCGCCGATAGCGATAGTGCTCACTTGTCCCTCCCGAGTACTTCGTTGAACTTTTCTGCAACTGGTTTCGTTACCGGCTTCGGCAGCTCAATCGTCACGTGGTTTGGATCCGCGCGCGTCGGAGTCGGGTGAACATTGAAGCCAGCGGATTCAAGAGCACCGCATGTGGCGGAAGAGCACGGACCACTCGGCTTGGTGGTACTTCCGGAAACCCCGTGAATGCCGATATTGGATGCTTCTGCCTCCGATGCCTTGCGCTCAGGTCTCGTCGCCGTCTCTGCGCTATCACCACGGCGATAGATGACCGAGGCGTCACGCGCAGTATCAGCATTCTTGATGATCTTCCCCGCAATATCACCTGCGCCCGGAACCAGCCCAACTCCCGCACCGATGATGTTTGCTGCCGTGGGCGCGGCGACCGCTTCACCAATCGCGACGGCATCGCCAAGAAGCGGCGTGAAGGCAATGATTGTCATGCCAAGTGCCATGGCGCCCGGACCGAGCTGGGCAGAATCTATGTGATTCGGATCGCCCCACTGCGCATCGCATGTCACGCAGTCGACTTCTCGCCCATCCGGATCCGTAAACCTGTACGGGCTGAGCCCGCCGTAAGCGTACCGATTCCAGTTCCCCGCCGAGGTCGGGTTCACCGCTATCTCATCAGTCGAGACGAAAAACCCGAGTGGATCGAGGTAGCGTTGTTGGGCGTAGATCAGGCCGGTGCTGGTGTCGTATTGGTGGCCGGTGTAGCTGGGGGTGCCTTCGGGTGGGGTGGTGAGGGGGAGGCCGTAGGGTTCGTAGCGGGTGCGGGAGCCGGGGATTTCGGCGCCGCTGGCATTGGTCTCGACGACTGGACTGCCGAGGGCGTCGGTGTGGACGTAGCGGAAGGTGAGTGCGGCGGTGGCGTTGGGTGCGAAGGGGTCGGTGGTGACGAAGTCCGGCGACTGCGGTGTGTCCGGCGACTGCGGTGCGTCGGGTGCGCGGGTCTGGGTCTCGAAGCTGTCGGCGAACAGGGGCACGGCGAACGAGGCGGTGCTGATGCTCTCGCGCTTGGCGATCAGGCTGCCTTGCAGGTGGATGTAGTCGTAGGCCGTCGTCGTGAGCGTCTGCGCGGGTTCGTTCTTGTCGAAGTTGGCGTCCCACAGGTATTGCCCGGACTGGCTGTAGATCTGGTAGCGGAAGTCTCCGCCCGGCTTGATCGTCTTGATGCGACGGCCGTGGCCGTCGTAGCGGTAGGTCGATTCGAGCACGCTGTTGCGCTTGACCTCGGTCAGGCGGTGGGCGCGGTCGAAGGTGAAGGCGAGGTTGTTGCCGGTCTGGTTCTTCTGGACGATGTCGCCGCGCGGGTTGTGCACGAAGCCGAACAACTGCGTGCCGACGGCGTTGTTGATGCGCGTCAGGCGCTGCGTCGCCGGGTCGGTCACGTGGCGATGGTCGCGGCTGCCGACCTGGTACTTGGTCAGGTTGTCGAGTGCATCGAACTGCATCGACGCCGTGCCGAAGGTGCCGGCGGCAGTGACCGTCTCCAATCGATCGAGGTCGTCATAAGTCATCGTCTTGCTGTCGATGGCGCCGGACACGCCATCGGTGATCGCGGTCGGGTTGGCGTTGCGGTCGTAGCCGAAGGTGTAGTCGATGATCTTCGTCGCGCCGGACTGGTCCAGGCTGCGCAGCGGCAACTGGCGCGTGTTCTGGGTCAAGGTGTGGACGACGCCGTTGCCGTAGCTGAACTGCTGGAGCGCGCCGTTCGGCCAGTAGCTGATCGAGTGCGCATAGGTCTGCGACAGGTCGGACGTGCGCACCACCGTGGGCTGGCCGAGCGCGTTGGGCTGGTACTCGATGGTGTAGCCGTCGATGTACTTCAAGCGCTCGACGTGACCGAGCGGGTTGTAGCTCCACTCGGTGTAGGTGTTCTGCGGCAACGCGGTGTCGATCTTCAGCTGCTCGCGCGTAAGCAGTCGGCGCTTGTTGTAGGTGTAGCTCCAGGTCACTTCCTCGGCGCCGCTGCCGCGCGTGATCGACTGCAACGCACCATCCTCGAAGTAGGTTCTCGCCTCGTCGAGCGTGGTGTCGGGATAGTTGATCGCGGTCAGCCGATCGCGGTCGTCATAGCCGCGCACGATCTTGTCGGCAGCGGACACATTGGCCTGATTGCAGGTCGCCGCGTTGGTCAGCGCCGTGCCCGGTGCGCTCCAGTCGATCCGGTTCGCGCCGTCATAGGCGATGACCTCGGCACCGCGCTCGGGGTCGTGAACGAACGACGCTTGCACCGCAACCGGCGACAGCAACGCAATCGCCGCAAGCGCTGGAACCACTCGCTTAGCTGACCGAATTGTGCAAAATGCACGATCTCCGCTTCGACATTCGAAGCTCGCCTCGAGCCAAGGCAGTCTACCGCGAACAATTCTCACCAGTTCGGATCGCGTGCTTGAGACTTGCCTAAGCAGGCGTGTGTGGTCGTGAAGGCTTCAGAGCTCAACTTCTGGTCGGAAGGAAAGCTCGACTTCGCCGCCGTGAAAGGTTGGGAAGCGGAGCGTTTCGCCGAAGCCCAATTCGAAGGGCGCCGTGTCAGAGTTTCGACGTTCTTCCAGCGCAGGAACATCGTCGGCGACTGTCTGCGTGAACACGATCCGGTTCGTCCCGCCATCGCTTCGGAGTTCCGACCTTCGTCCCACTTCACTGTCGACGGTTACGTGACCACGCACGCGATTCGATGTGGCCGACTCAACCTGAACCGTGGTGCGTACTGTGACGATGCCGTGCCGGCACTCAGTGTGGGCAGCGTCACAAATCACAGCAACTGCCGGCGGCAGCACCGCCATCAAACGCTCCCTTGCTGTCATCCTGAGTTGCGCCGGGCCTTGGCTGAAGGTTGGAACGTGCTCTAGATCCATCCTAGGCGGATGGACTGAAACTACTGCATACAACGGCTGGCCCTCAGATTGGAGCGTCGCGCAAGCAGCCAGTGCGAGCATTGGAAGAGCAAGAAACGTAAGTCGACTCATGGTCCACCTCATCCGACCGTGGAAGATTCGAAATCGCTCCCGCACGAAATGCCGCCGGGACCTGCGCACGTCCTCGTGGCCTGTAACCCTTAGTCCGTGCCGACCGGAACAGCGTGAGTCGGATCTTGAGTCCTTCGTACTCTTCAAACCGGGCACCTTCAGCTCCCGGATGTCGGCTCTGTAATTCGGAATCCATCCGAGATGGATGCAATTTCAATGCTTCCTCCATCCGAAATAGTGAGCGAAGCCTCAATAGAACGAATCAGGCCATTTTTCGATCCATTGTGATCCACATCGGTCAACTCTACGCTGTAAGTCGCCGACTCCTGTTCAGTGCGGAACGACACCGATCGAGCGCTCTTTACAAAGTACCTCGCAACGTCTTCGTCCGACCATGGATTGAATGGAGACTGCAACGTCGAGTCGAATACGCAAATCTGTGAGTACGAAATGCAAAGACAGCTCTTTCAAGGTCCATCGCAATTAGTCCTCCACGACAATCTTGACTTTTTCACCATCGGGGCAAGGCCTCGGCAAGCATTGCCAATGCACGCCCTGCGCTCATGTTGTTGGAAGGATTGATTGCCTTCACGTCTGGCGCCAGCGCCGCTTCCGCGAACATCGCCGGAGGATATTCATCCAATTGCTTGCCGGCCACCTTGTCGACGCCGCCGATTGCTTCGGATCGGTTAGCGGCAGCGCCAGGCCGTGCAATCGTTAGCACGTCTGGCTTGCCTTGCGCGATTGCATCCTTGGCGTGCTCAGCCGCTTCACCGTGCTTTGATACGGATAACTTGATTTCTTTCGCATATTTATAGCCATCCTTCACGTCGCCGACACTTGCCGGGAGACTTTCACTTGCCATCGAAATCGAAGCGCCGAGTCGGTCGTGAACGGAAGTGCAGAGTTTGAAGCGACTGCGAAGTCTTCTACCAACCCCGCAGTCGTCTGCGCAATATCGCCGCCATTCTTGGCGAACTTGGCAAGCTTGGTCCAGATGCTGCGCCCATCCGGATCCGTAAACCTGTACGGGCTGAGGCCGCCATACGCATAGCGGTTGAAGTTTTCGGCGCTCTTGGTGTCGACGCTGGCTGGATCAGTCGAGAGGAAAAGCCCGAGTGGGTCGTAGTGGCGTTGTTGGGCGTAGATCAGGCCGGTGCTGGTGTCGTATTGGTGGCCGGTGTAGCTCGGGGTGCCTTCGGGTGGGGTGGTGAGGGGGAGGCCGTAGGGTTCGTAGCGGGTGCGGGAGCCGGGGATGAGGGTGCCGGTGGTGTCGGTTTCGGCGACGGGGCTGCCCAGCGCGTCGGTGTGGACGTAGCGGAAGGTGACAGCGGCGGTGGCGTTGGGGGCGAAGGGGTCGGTGATGACGAAGTCCGGCGACTGCGGTGCGTCCGGCGACTGCGGTGCATCGGGTGCGCGGGTCTGGGTCTCGAAGCTGTCGGCGAACAGGGGCACGGCGAACGAGGCGGTGCTGATGCTCTCGCGCTTGGCGATCAGGCTGCCTTGCAGGTGGATGTAGTCGAACGCGGTCTGCGTGAGCGTTTGCGCGGGTTCGTTCTTGTCGAACAGCGCGTCCCACAGGTATTGCCCGGACTGGCTGTAGATCTGGTAGCGGAAGTCCCCGCCCGGCTTGAACGTTTGGATGCGACGGCCGTGGCCGTCGTAGCGGTAGGTCGATGAGCACGCTGTTGCGCTTGACCTCGGTCAGGCGGTGGGCGCGGTCGAAGGTGAAGGCGAGGTTGTTGCCGGTCTGGTTCTTCTGGACGATGTCGCCGCGCGGGTTGTGCACGAAGCCGAACAACTGCGCGCCGACGGCGTTGTTGATGCGCGTCAGGCGCTGCGTCGCCGGGGTCGGTCACGTGGCGATGGTCGCGGCCGCCGACCTGGTACTTGGTCAGGTTGTCGAGCGCATCGGAACCGCATCGACGCCGTGCCGAAGGTGCCGGCGGCAGTGACCGTCTCCAATCGATCGAGGTCGTCATAAGTCATCGTCTTGCTGTCGATGGCGCCGGACACGCCATCGGTGATCGCGGTCGGGTTGGCGTTGCGGTCGTAGCCGAAGGTGTAGTCGATGATCGTGGTCGCGCCGGACTGGTCCAGGCTGCGCAGCGGCAGCTGGCGCGTGTTCTGGGTCAGGGTGTGGACGACGCCGTTGCCGTAGCTGAACTGCTGGAGCGCGCCGTTCGGCCAGTAGCTGATCGAGTGCGCGTAGGTCTGCGACAGGTCCGGCGTGCGCACGACCGTGGGCTGACCGAGCGCATTGGGCTGGTATTCGAGGATGTAGCCGTCGATGTACTTCAAGCGCGCGACGTGACCGAGCGGGTTGTAGCTCCACCGGTGGTAAGTGTTTTGCGGCAACGCGGTGTCGATCTTCAGCTGCTCGCGTTCCAGCAAACGGCGCTTGTTGTAGGTGTAGCTCCAGGTCACCTCTCTTGGCGCTGCTGCCGCGCGTGATCGACTGCAGCGCGCCATCCGCGAAGTAGGTTCTCGCCTCGTCGAGCGTGGTGTCGGGATAGTTGATCGCGGTCAGCCGATCGCGGTCGTCATAGCTGCGCACGATCTTGTCGGCAGCGGACACATTGGCTTGATTGCAGGTCGTCGCGTTGGTCAGCGTCGTGCCCGGCGCGGACCAGTCGATCCGGTTCGCGCCGTCATAGGCGATGACCTCGGCACCGCGTTCGGGCTCGATCACCTTGCACAGCCGCTGGTTCGCGTCATAGACGTAGCGCCGCGTCGCGCTGACCGCGGGCGAAGTGCCGCTGCGCGTGATCGACTTCGGCTTGCCGTAGGCGTCGCGGTCGAACGTGATCGTCATGCCCTCGGGCGCGCGAATGGCCAGCGGCAGTTCCTCACTGGCCTCGTCATAGACCATGAAGTCGATTTCGGTCTGGAGGCCGCGGGGGTTGGTGATGCGCTTGGTGTGGGCGTTGATGCCGCCGATGTAGTCGACCGTCGTGGTCAGCGGACCGTGCTCGGGCCCGGAATCGACGGTGGTCTGGTACAGGCGGCCGAGCTCGTCGAAGGCCTTGTGCGTGCCGAGGGTGATGGCGGTGTAGTCCGGCACCGACGCGAGCGGATAGGACGTGAACACCCCGCGGCCGTCGGCGTCGAATCTGTGCACCGTAAGCGGTCCGAGGTAGCGGCACTGACGTCGCGCTCGCGCACCAGGAGCGGTCGCCACAGCGCATCGAAGTACGTCTCCTTGGCGTAGTTGCCGGTGGTCACCGACTGCTTCCAGAGATTGCTCGGCAAGTTGAACGGCGAAGCGTCCTGCGGGGCGAAGCTGATCGTTGTATTCGCCCAGGCCACCGTGTCGCCGGCGGGATGCACGATGCGGGTGAGCCGGCCGAGATCGTCGTAGTCGTAGGTCGTGGCGTTGCCGAGTTCGTCGGTGTAGCTCCTGACCCAGCCTTCGTCCGACACCGTGCCGCTGATACTGCTGCCGTCGTGGTAGCTGACCGACTGCGGGATGCCGCGCTTGTAGTTGGCGTAGCTGGTCTCCTTGTTCGCCGCGTCCTTGCGGGTCGCGAGCAGTCCCTTCTGCAGCTCGCTGGTGTGATAGGTCCGCGTTTCTCGAGCCGACCGAAGACCGTCTTCGTCTCCAACAACTTCGTGTTCGAGCCCGGCACCTCGTCGTCATAGGTGTAGGACGCCTCGATCAATCCCGTCGCCGGGTTGGTCACAGTCAGCGGCAGGCCGAGCACCCAGTCGTCCACATAGTGCCGGTAGGTGATCGCCTCCTGCTTGTTCAGGCCGGTCGACGAGCTGCGCGTCACCGAGGTTGGTGAACCGTACTCGTCGAACGTGCTGCCGGTCCACGTCAGCGTCACCCCATTGACCAGTTCGACCTTCGATTCCTGCGGACGGAAGCGCGTTGCCGCATCCACGTCCTGGCGCTCCAGGATCGACGTGCCGATCGGGTCGGGATAAAGCTTGCCCGGCGTGCCTGGCACGGCATAGGTGAAGTTCGAGACGCTCTTCCAGTTGTTCAGTGCACCGACTTCGAGCTTGAGGAGCTTGCCTTCGTTGATGCCGAACTCGGTGCTGTAGGTGTGCCGCGAATACCGCAATTCCGGATCGCGGATGGTGACCGTCTTGGTCTTCGGCGAGCCCGTCGTGCAGATCGGGGCGTTATGCGGGTTCGTGGCACCTGGACGCCAACACGGCGTCGGGTCCGAGTAGGTGTAGTTCCAGGTCATCGGCTGCAAGCCCGGGCCGGTGATGGTCTTGGACTGGATCGACCAGACGTCATTCACCAGCGGATAGCGGTTCACCCAGCGCATGACGTCCGCGACGTGGAAGAGTTCGCCGCAATGGTTCGGGACATTGGTCCGCCCGTGCCGTGTGGGCTGGACCGTGAACGAGGCCGTTGCGCCGGAGGGATGGGTCATGGTGCCGGCCACGGCACCGCCGATCGGCAAGCTGGAACCATTGCACCGTGTCGATTCCTCCACCGGATATTGCATCTGGTTGTTGAACAGCGGCGCGAGCGCGAAGCTCCAGCCCTTGCCATCCGGTTGCCGCGCACTCAGCAACTGGTGGTCGGTGTAGGCGTAGATCCACGTGCGGGTGCCATGGGTCACCGTATGGATCCGGCGCGTACCGTCGTAGTAGGTAAACGTGATCGTGCGCCCGTCGTCGGCAACGATCGACAGCAGCTGTTCGGGAACGTCCGTGTTCCAGTTATATTCCACCTTGTGCCCGAAACGGTCGGTGACCAGCGTTGGGCGCAGCTCGGCGTACTCGCGCGAGCAGTGCGTTGAGGACGTGTTCGGATCGGGCCCGGCGCGCGCCCTGTGGCGGGCAACTCGGAATTCCGGGGCTTGCCAAGTCCGCGAGCAGGTCGCGTGAGCAGCCAGTCGAACCGATAGGTCGTGCCGTCCGGCGTCAGCGCCTCGAATCCCTGGCCGGCACCGTGCGCCACGTTCGGCACGCACCGGATCAGTGTTCGGCCCAGCGTGGTCAGCGGGTACGCATGACCGTCGCTTGGCACCGGTGACGCGGCGTTGCGTTGGAGCAACTCCTGCCCGCCCTGTCCCGGGAGGTACAGATGCACTCCGGAAAAGAACTCGTCCGCGGAGAACGAGCCATCGTCCGGATTGTTCGCGTCCGCACTCGGTGGCTGGCCGTAGTCGCTGCAACGCGCCGTCAGGCCGCCAGCATCCACCCACCCGTGCCTCTGCGAGAAAATCCCCTCGATCCTCGGCAGGTCCAGTTCCCAATCGCCGAACAAGCCGTACCCCGTACTCAACTCCTTCATCTCGGACACCGCGAGGAAACGGCGCGTCACGCTCACCGGCAACATGGAGTTTCCGGGAATGGAGACATCCGTCTGCACGGAACGACAACGCACCGCTGTAGGTGCTGATCGAATCCCCGAACAGGTCGGTGCCGAGCATCGACACCTGCTCGTTCGCCCGCATTAGCGTGGCCGTCTCCTGCTCCAGATTGCGCTCGGCCGCGAACGAGGCCTGAAGGGGAATGGCGCTGACCAACAGTGCCGCAAGCCCGCTCGGCCGCAGGCAAGAAAGCGCCAGTCGAACAAGGAGCAAGGGCGAAATGGCGACTCGGTTCATATGTGCGTCCTGCGGGTGCTGCTGGAAAGGGCTCGTTGCGTGGCCACAGGGTGAGGTCGATGCAGCGTGTCAAAAGGACGTGAACTCTATATGGCGTGACGGATTGGAACAAATTCAGCCAAGGCGGTTGGGGCGTCGAAGTGCGGCTGGCCCATCGCGCCGAACGGCTCGCAGGCGCCCGCGGGGCGATGTTATGATCCGGCGCGATCCCCACACGTGCCCCGATGAGCACCACGCCTGCCTTCAACATTCCCGGTTTCGAGCTGATCCGTGAACTCGGCGTGGGCGGGATGGCGACCGTGCACCTGGCGATCCAGAGCTCGCTTGAGCGCAAGGTCGCGATCAAGGTCATGCGGCGCAACATCGACGATGCCGAGAAGTTCGAGCGTCGCTTCCTGGTCGAGGGCGCACGCTGGCCAAGCTGCCGCACCGGAACATCGTCGCGGTCTACGACATCGTCAAGAGCGACGTCGCCACCTACATCTCGATGGAGTACCTGGAAGGCGGCACCCTGCACGAGAAGATGCGCAGCGGCCTGTCGCTGGCCGAGGCGGTGGCGATCGTGGTGCAGATTGCCGGGGCGCTGCAGTTCGCGCACGACCACGGCGTGATCCACCGCGACCTCAAGCCGGCGAACATCATGTTCCGCGACGAGCTGACGCCAGTGCTCACCGACTTCGGCATCGCCAAGCAGCAGGACGCTTCAGCCACCCGCCTGACCCAGACCGGCATGCTGGTCGGCACCCCGACCTACATGAGTCCGGAGCAGATCAACGGGCTCGATGTCGATGGCCGCTCCGACCTGTACAGCCTCGGCGTGATGTTCTACGAGCTGCTGACCGGGCGCGCGCCATTCCAGGGTGAAACGCCGATCGCGGTGTTGATGGCGCACCTGACCAGCCCGCCGCCGCCGCTGCCGCCACAGTTCCGTGAGTTCCAGGGGATCCTCGACCGCATGCTGGCGAAGAATCGCGACGAGCGCTTCGCCAATCTGAAGGAGTTCACCAAGTCGCTGAAGGCGATCGTGGTCAACAACGATCGGCTGTGGGAGCGATTGCAGGCTGACCCGAACCAGAGTTCGTCGGAACAACTGCGCGCGCTCGGCTTCTCGGTGAGTTCGTCGACCGCGCTCGATCCGGTACAGCAGGGCTCGCCGTCGAAGCGCCAACTGCCGGCGCCGCGGGCGCTGCCCACGCATGTCGCGCGCACGCCCACGGCTTCCGGCGGAGTGACGCAGATCTCCAATCCGACCCTGCATCCGGCGGGCTCGCGGCATTCTGCCGGGCCACCGCGTCGCGGCGGAATCTGGCTGGGTGCCGGGGCGGTGATTGCAGTGCTGGTGGCGGTGCTGGCGTGGTGGGTCTTGCGTGCGCCGGGAGAGAAATCGACCCGGCGCATCCGCGGCGAAATCGATGCGCGCCTGGTCATCGTCGATCGCTACGTCGGCGAGGGCAAGCTGACGGTTGCGGCCGGTGCCGACAACGCCTTTGACACACCTCAAGGTGGTGCAGGAACGCGCCCTGATTATTCCGGCACCCGCAAACGTGTGCAGGCGCTGCTCGCGGCACTGAAAGCGGAAGCCAAGGCGCGCAGCGCGCGCGGCGAATTCCTCGACGCCGAAGGCGCGCTTGGATTCGCCGAGTCGCTGGCGCCCGAAGACGCCGAGATCGCGGCCCTGCGCACCAGCATCGCCGACGCGCGCGCCGGCAACGAACGCGCCACGCAGGCGCGCGAATTGCTGACCAAGGCCGAGGAGGCTGCAGCCGCGGGACGCGATCTCGGTGGGGGCAGTGCCTGGCCTTGCTGCGCCAGGCAGCGCAGTTGGCACCGGCTGATCCCGCTATCGGGGCAGCCCAGCAGAAACTGCTCGCGCGCCTGCTGGCACCGACCCGAGATGCACTTGCCGGCGGTGATCTGTCACGGGCGCAGTCGCTGCTCGATGGCTGCGCCGCGGCGCTCGGCAACGATCCGGCCTGGCGCAAGCTGCGGGATGACATCGCGGCGGCTCGCACCGTGGCCGAACGCAGCGCCCAGATCGCCGGGCTGCAGAACCAGTTCGACCTGCAACTGCGCGCGCGCCGCTACGCCGAGCCCTCCGGCGACAATGCGCTGGAGTCCCTCGCCGCGCTGCGCCAGCTGGATGCCGCAGCGGCCGCAACACGCAGCGCGACCTTGGCTGCCGCCCTGCTGGTCGATGCGCGTGCAGCCATGGCCAGAGGGGAGGCCTCGACCGCGCTGGCACAGGTCGAGCTGGCCCTGCGCGTGCAACCCGGTTCGACCGAAGCCGGCGCGCTCAAGCGCGAGATGGAAGGGCGCCTCAGTGCCGAACAGCGCCGTGTCGCCGGATTGCTCGGCCAGGCGCAGCAGGCGCTGGCCGAGCGCCGCATCTTCGCACCGCCGGGACAGAACGCCGCCGAGTCGCTGGCCGAATTGCTCAAGCTGGATCCGGATAATGCCGAGGGCATGCGCCTGCGCGATGGCTTGGCGCACAGCGCCGTTGAAGCGGCGCGCGCACTGGCCGGGAGCAAAAGATCGAGGCAGCACTCGAGCTGGCGAACCAGGCACGCCAGCGCTATCCGGAGGATGCCGAGGTGTATGCGCTGGTCGCACAGTTGAAGCGCCAGCAGGCTGCGGATGCGGCAGCGGTGGCGCGTCGCCAGAAACTGGAGAGCGTGCTGGCCGCAGCCGCGCAGCGACCGCTGGACCTGGTGACCTTCCAGGCCGCGCTCACCGACACCGCGATCTTGCTGAAGGCCAACGTGCGCGATGTCGACGCCCAGACTGCACGGCAACGACTGCTTGATGCCCTGCGCGAATCGGCCGAAGGCGCGGCGGACACGGCATCGCTCGATCAGGTCGAGGCATTGTTCCAACGCTATCGCAAGGCATTTGCCGACGACGCGGTGGCGGTTGCGGCGACTTTCCAGAGCGCGCGTAGCCGGCTCGCCGAGGAGTCCCGTGTGCGTCTCGCCGCCAGCGCCGGCGACCTGGTGTTGCTGGCGTTGCCGTGGGGCGAAGTCGACTCGGTGACCGACGTGCAGCGCAAGATCGCGGTCGAGTTGCCGGATGACCGGGTGACGCCGCTGCACCTGCGTGTGCCGGCCGGGGTGTATCGCATCACCTTCAAGCATCCTCCGGTGCGCGCAGCAGTGCGCAGGCGACGGTGAAGGCGAAGACGGAAACCCTGAGCTCGGCTGCGTTCGCGGCGCTGGATGAGAAGGAGTACGTGCGCCGTGCCGGTCTGTGAGCGCCGCCTTGCCGTACTGATCGTCGCCGCGTTGCTCGCGCCGGCGGTCGCGTCGGCGGACTACAAGGCCTATGCGCGCGGTCAGGAAGCCGCCGAGAAGCAGGACTGGGGCGCGGTCGAGACGGCGATGCAGGAAGCGCTCGCCGGCAATCCGACGCCGAAAGTGCGGGTGAAGCTCTACGGCCAGCGTTTCGCGCCTTATGTGCCGCACTACTACCTCGGGCTTGCCGCCTACAAACAGAACGACTGTGCCGGCGCGATGCGCTGGTTCGGCGATGCGGCAGCGGCGGCGGTGATCGCGCAGTTGACCGAGTTCAAGGGCGTGGCCGACACCGCGCGCGGCGACTGCAGCGCGAAGCTGGCGCTCGCTACGCCAAGCAAACCACCGCCGACAGCAACGACCGCAGCCGCGCCGAATGCCGCCGGTGTAACCACCCCGGCGCCCGTAAAGCCGGCCGCCACGACCACGCCAGCGCCGCCGTTGGTGCCGACGAAACCGCAACCGGGTGCGACCACAGCGACCACTGCGACTCCCGCCACGGTGCCGGCGGCGCTGCAGAACGCGCTGCAACAGTGGCTGGGCGGACGCTATCGCAATGTCGTCTCGGCTTCGCTGGCCGGCGTCCAGGGCAAGGCGCTCGCGCACCTGCATCTGTTGCGCGCGGCGTCCTCGCATGCCCTGTCCGAGATCGAGGTCGCGAATGCCGCAGCGCATCGCAGCCGCGCCGAGCAGGAGATCCGCAGTGCACGCGCCGCGCAGCCATCGATCGCGCTGGACGCCGGTTTCTACTCGCCGCGCTTCCGCGCCTTCTTCAGCAGCGTGCGCTAGAACGACGACGCCGCGCAGGTGCGCGGCGTCGTGGTGCAGCGGGCAGGGCTTGAACGATCAGAAGCGCAACACGCCGGAGAGCGAGAAAGTCTCGTTGCGCTCGGACGCGTCGAAGGCAGCGTCGAGCTGGAACTTCTCGAATGCCCAGCCGAATCCGACCGACGTGTGCAGCTCGTCGTCGCCGTGCGAGAACAGCACGGCATTGGCGACGGCATCGCCGAATTCGTCGTTCGGCACGCCATTGAAACGGATCGTGTGTTCCGGGTCGCGCCAGACGCCGGCACGCAGCGATAGCGGCACTTCCATTTCGGTAAAGGTGTACTCCATGCCGAGGCGCACTTCGTAGTCGTCCTTGGTGAGCAGCGGGTCGATCGCCGCGCGACCCGCAGCAGTGTCATCGTTGAGGTTGAAGTTCGAGACCATGTCGTCGGTCAGTTGCGAGTACTGCACATGCGACACGTCCAGCGCCAGCGTCAGGGCATCGGACGGGCGATAGACCAGCCCGAGGCCGAGCAGGTCCGGGGTGTCCAGGTAGGCCTGCTTGTCCAGGCGCGTGAAGGTCTGGGTGCCGGGAACGATGCTCGCGGTGTACTTGAACTTCGGTGCGCGCCGGAACACCAGGCCCGCCTGCCACTGGTCGTTGATGTGGTATTGGGCACCGAGACCGAAGCCGAATGCGCCGTCGTCGCCCCGCTGCTGGGTCGAGAAGCGCACCAGCGTGTCGGCGACGGTCGTGAAGCGGCGCGTGTTGGAGTCGAGGTCCATCTGGTAGGCGTTCAAACTGGCACCAAACGACCACTTGTCGCCGAGCTTGAACGCGCCGGACAGTCCGTAGCTGTAGACCGACACGTCGATCGCGGCATCGAAGGGATAGATCGAGCCGATGCCCTCGGTACGGAACGCGGTCTGGTAGTTCAGGAACTCGTGGCGGTAGAACGCAATCGCCCAGTCTTCGCGCGGCAGCACGGCGGACAGGAAGGACAGGCCACGGGCGTCGCTGTCGGCCTCGCGGTAGTTCACGCCGGCGGTGCTGAACGGGTCGGCGGTAAACGAGCCGCTGTGCGCGTATTCGGTGCTGAAGTCGTTGGCGCGGAACCCATCGAAACCTCGGGCGACGCGAGCTGGACCAGCCTGGCCGGGTTCGAAAATGCGGCGGTGGCGTCGTCGGCCAGGCCGATGAAGGCGCCGCCCATCGCCAGCGAGCGTGCGCCCGGAGCCGAGAAGTTGAACTGGAGCGAGGCGTTGCCTTCTTCGTCGGTGACTGCGAAGGCGCTGGAGGCAGCGGCCAGCAGCGCGACGCCGATGGCTAGGGGGAGCAGCTTCTTCATCGTGGTTTCTCCTCTCGTTCGGGATAGGAAGGATCGCTCGGGGCGAGCGCGCTCAGTTTAACGCTTTCTTGACTCCGCGCGGCGCGTTGCGGAACTCCCATACTGCGGGCCCCGCCACCTGGAGGTCGCCACGCTCGAGCCGATTGTCCTGTTCCTGCTTGCCTTCATCATCTTCACCCTGTGGAAGGGCGTGGTCATGGTGCCGCAAGGCTTCGAGTTCACCATTGAGCGCTTCCGCAAATACACGCACACGCAGACGCCCGGCATCGGCATCATCATCCCCTACGTGTTCAATGTCGGGCGCAAGATCAACATGATGGAACAGGTGCTCGACGTGCCGTCGCAGGAAGTGATCACCAGGGACAACGCCGTGGTCAAAGTTGATGGCGTTGTCTTCTATCAGGCGCCTGATGCTGCCAAGGCTGCCTACGAGGTCTCGAACCCGAGCAGGCGATCATCGCGCTGGTGATGACCAACATCCGCACCGCGATCGGCCTGATGGATCTGGACGAGTCGTTGTCCAAGCGCGACGAGATCAACACCAAGCTGCTGCGCGTGGTCGATGAAGCCACCCATCCCTGGGGCCTCGAAGGTCAATCGCATCGAACTCAGGGACATCCAGCCGCCGCGTGACCTGGTCGATTTGATGGCACGGCAGATGAAGGCTGAGCGCGAGAAGCGTGCGCAGATCCTGGAAGCGGAGGGCCTGCGCCAGTCGGAGATCCTGCGCGCCGAGGGCGAGAAGCAGTCGGCGGTGCTGGAAGCCGAAGGTCGCCGCGAGGCGGCGTTCAGGGACGCCGAGGCACGTGAGCGCCTGGCCGAGGCCGAGGCCAAGGCGACGATGATGGTGTCGCAGGCGATCGAGCGCGGCGACGCAGGCGATCAACTATTTCATCGCGCAGAAGTACGTCGAGGCGCTCAAGGCGCTGGCCACCTCGCCGAACCAGAAAGTGCTGATGATGCCGCTCGAGACCACCGGACTGCTTGGCTCGATCGCCGGCATCGCCGAGTTGTCGAAGGGCGCACTCGACAAGGCGGCCACGGTCAAGCCGCCGAAGATTCCGGGAGCCTGAAATGGGACAGCTGGTCTACACTTGGTGGGCAATCGCGCTGGCGCTGCTGGCGCTGGAGACAATCATTCCCGGCGCCAGCATTCTCTGGTTCGGGATCGCGGCATTCGTGGTCGGTGCGGTGGTCTGGTTGTTTCCGGAGTTGCCTCTACTCGGGCAGGTGGTGATCTTCGGCATCTGTTCGATCGCATCGGTGGCGGTGTACTGGAAGTGGTTTCGCAGCCACGAAGTTCTGAGTGACCAGCCATTGCTGAACCGCAAGGCTGACCGTCTGGTTGGACGCGAGTTCGTGCTCGATGCGCCGATCCAGTTCGGCCGCGGCAAGCTCAAGATCGGCGATGCGCTGTGGACGGTCGAGGGGCCGGACCTGGCGTCTGGAACGCGCGTTCGAGTCTGTCGAACTGATGGCTTGAACCTCACCGTCGAGAAAATGGACAGCTGAGTCGGTTATGCTCCGCGCCCTTGATCCCGGCGCGGAGTTTTCATGTTGAACCAGACCATCCTCAATGCCACGCACCGCGCCCAGGGCGCGCGCATGGTCGATTTTGGCGGATGGGACATGCCGCTGAACTACGGTTCGCAGATCGACGAACACCACGTCGTGCGCCGTGACGCCGGCATGTTCGATGTTTCTGCACATGACCATCGTCGATGTCCGCGGCGCGCGCGCGCGAGTTCCTGCGGCATCTGCTCGCCAACAACGTGGACAAGCTCAAGGCCTCGGGCAAGGCGCTGTACAGCTGCATGCTGAACGAGTCCGGCGGCGTCATCGATGACCTGATCGTGTACTTCCTAGACGAGTCGTTTTTCCGCATCGTGGTCAACGCGTCTACGCGCGACAAGGATCTGGACTGGATCGCGCGCCAGGGTAGCGGTTTCGGCGTGACCCTCGCCGAGCGCCGTGACTACGCGATGATCGCGGTGCAGGGACCGACTGCGCGCTCGCGCGTGCATGGTCTGCTATCGGCGGATGGTTCGGCGCGCGCCGGCAAGCTCGGCAAGTTCGTGGGCGCCGAGATCGACGGCATGTTCGTGGCGCGCACCGGTTACACCGGTGAGGACGGCTACGAAATCATGGTGCCGGAGCTGGAAGCGGCCGCATTCTGGAATCGTCTGGTCAACGCCGGGGTGAAACCGTGCGGGCTCGGTGCACGTGACACCTTGCGTCTGGAAGCCGGCATGAATCTCTACGGTCAGGACATGGACGAGACGGTATCGCCATGGGAAGCGGCGTTGGCCTGGACGATCGCGCTCGATCCTGCGGAGCGCGACTTCATCGGTCGCGCCGCGCTGGTCGCGCAGAAGAGTGGCGGCGTCGCGCGCGAAATGATCGGCCTGGTGCTCGACGACAAGGGCGTGCTGCGTCACGGGCAGCGCGTGATCACCGAACGTGGCGACGGCGAGATCCTGAGTGGTTCGTTCTCGCCGACGCTGGCTGGTCGATCGCGCTGGCGCGCGTGCCTGCCGGCGCTGCGGCGGGCGCGCTCGCCGTCGACATTCGCGGCAAGGCGCGCTGCCGGTACGTGCGGTGAAGTTTCCGTTCGTGCGCGACGGCAAGCCCTGCGACGGCATCTGATTCCGTCTGCAACACCACTACTATCCGCCATCAGCCACCACGAGGACCGAGTCATGAGCGAAATTCCAGGCGATCTGAAATTCCTGAAGAGCCACGAGTGGGCGCGTATCGAAGACAACGGGCATATCACCGGGGGCATTTCCGATCACGCCCAGGCGGCGCTCGGGGACCTCGTCTATGTCGAACTGCTGGGAGTCGGTGACCAGCCGCAGGCCGGAAATGGCGCCGCAGTGGTCGAGTCGGTGAAGGCCGCATCCGATGTCTGCAGCCCGGTGATCGGGCACCGTCGTCGCGGTCAACGAGAAGCTCGCCGACGCGCCGGAAACGATCAACGGCGACGCCTATGGCGAAGGCTGGCTGTTCGTGGTGGAGGCGGCGGATCGCAGCGAGCTCGATGCGCTGCTCGGTCCCGACGACTATGCCGAGATGATCGAAAACGAAGAGCACTGAGCGGCAACGTCGTGCGATGGAAAGACCGGTTGCTCGCGCGACCGGTTTTTTTTTGCCGGTCGCGCAGCGCGCGGCGTGCGAGTGATCGAGCGATGCGCGACGTGTTCGCAGTCGAACTCGCGAGCACCATTCGCGGCGAATCGAACTGGTCGCGTTGTCGACGAGTTTGCGCATCGTGATCGCGCGCTCACAAAACGTGTTGACAGTCAACGCGTGTGCAATCAGTTTTGCCGCAGCGTGACAAGCATGCTTCGGAAATGAGTGGCGAAAAATTCATCGAGATGGCGACCGCAACGAACTCCTCGCAGATGTCGCGATCGATCCTCCGCCTCTCCCGCATGCAATCCATTTCCCGCGATCACGACGCAACCCAACTGATGCTCCCGACGACGCGTCGTGTCGTTCCTTCCACCCGTGTGTGCGTGTCGGCAGTCCGCGCACGCGGCGCTTGATCGGTTTTCAACCGGGCGACCACTGCCAAAACCAAGAGGAGCACTACAATGAAAGCAGCAACTACCAAGAAGAAAGTCGGCACGGTGAAAGCCGCCGCCAAACCTGCAGCGAAGAAAGCCGCCGCCAAGAAGCCGGCAGCGAAGAAGGCTCCGGCCAAGAAGGCCGCTGCCAAGAAGGCTCCGGCGAAGAAGGCCGCGCTAGAAAGCCCCAGCCAAGAAAGCTGCGAAGAAAGCTCCGGCCAAGAAGGCCGCTGCGAAGAAGTAACTTCAAGCTGTAACGCTTTATCCGGGTCAGACCATCGCACGACCGCCCGGCGTGCGATGGTCACTTTGGCCCCGAAGGCTTCCGGAGCCGCCAGGCTTCCGATGACGCGGCCGTCGCCGCAGACTCCTGAAAACATCCTTGCAATGGTTCGGTAGCCAGCCGGACTGCATGCCGCTGGCGTTTCCGCGGCTCAGGGCTTGCTGTAAGGTGTGCGTAACGGCGCGCGGCCGTGTTGTTCGCGTGAACGTCCGCGCGAATTGCGGTACAAACCGCATCGTGACCACGGTCACGGCTGTCCCTGCTGCAGCGGCGCGCAGTCTGACCACGAATCAACGAGGACGTGAAATGCCGAACGAGATCCGTACACCCCGCGTCAACAACTGGATGGGCGTTGCCGCCCTGGGCATGGCTTGCGTGCTGGCGATATCGGCTTGTGGCAAGAAGGAAGAGGCGGCTGCCGGGCGCCCGGTGCGCAACCCGCAGCCGGCGTTTCGCCGCAGTGGTCAAGCCGGCGGCGCCCGAGATCACCGTCCCGGAATTGCTCGGCTCCGCAACGCGCGCAGTCAATGAGGAGCGGTTGGCGGCGCCGGCCGGCAACAATGCCATCGAGTTCTGCCTGCAGGTGCTGACCAAGGACGCGAACAATGTCAGTGCGACCCAGGCGCTGGTCGATCTGTTTCCGCTGGCAGCCGGAAATGCGGAGCGCGAGATCGTCAACCGCAACCTGCCCGAAGCGGCACGTATCGTCGGGTTGCTGGATCAGGCGAGCCCGGGTTCGTACACGGTGTCGACGCTGAAGTCGAAGCTCAATGCGGCGCGCACGCAGATGCAGCGCGAAGAGGAACGCCGTTTGGCCCAGGAAGCAGCGGCCGAGCAGCAACGCGCGCAGGCGGCGGTGGCGGCCGCAGCGCCGGCGCCGACACCGACTCCGGCGCAGTTGGCACGACCGGCTGCGTCCGAACCGAAGCCGGTCGAGCTGAAGCCGGTGGAGCCCGCGCCGGTGGTAACCGCTCCGGCGCAGCCAGTGGCGCAGTCGCGTGATCCGGTGCTGGTGCGCCAGGTGCGGCCGGTGTATCCGGCGGCAGCCGCCGGCGGCGTCGCCAGGAGGGCTGGGTGGAAGTGTCCTTCACCGTGGCTGCGAGCGGCGACGTGACCGATGTAAACGTTTCACGCGCGCAACCGCGTGGCGTGTCTGACCGCGATGCGGTGCGCGCGGTGTCGCAGTGGAAGTACGAACCGGCGATGGAAAATGGCAAGCCGGTGTCGCGCACGCTCACGCGTCGCATCGAGTTCGCGCTGTCGGCCAAGTAGTCGGCGGGAGTCCGCTCGTGATTGCGGCGCCTGCGGGCGCCGCAGTCGTTTTATCGGTCGCGCAGCAGTTGCAGCAGCGCGCCGCGTTCACCGCGTGCGGTCGATTCGCCCAGGGTGGCGAGCGCGTTCAACAGGCGACGGCTGACATCGACGGGAAGCAGGTCGGGCAGCACGCCGGCGAGGTCGGTGGCGAGTGCGAGCGCCAATGCCGGTGTGTCGGCAGCGGCGCCGGTCACGGCCGACTGCAGCAGGGCCAGCGACTCGTTGAAGGCCTGGCGCGAGCGCAGGTGATGGCGGCGCAGGAACGGAAACGGGACGCGCAGTTCGAGTACATCGCGCGCAGCCAACGACTGAAGCATGCGCTTGTGCCAACGGCGCGACTTTCCCGCAGTAGCACCGCCGCCGCCTGCAGTGACTGGATTCGGCCGGCGCAGCGAGCAGCCTGGCGGCCTCGGCCAGCACCGGGTGCGCAATGGGAAGGGCGTCGTCAGACTGCAACTGCGACCCCTGGATGCGGACGCGTCCCGCCAGCATCAGGTCCACCAGCACCAGGCCGGCGATCGCCTGCGGGCAGGCGCCGCGCATCGCACGAGACGCGCTCGCGCCCGCGCCCGGATCGAGCACGAAACAGACAGAGGCGTTCGGCCAGGATCATGGCGATGCGCCGTCAGGGGTTGGCGACGCGTTTGCGCCGCCGCTGGACGCGGCGTCAGTCGATCGAGTTGCAGCCAGTCGCGCGCCGGCAATTCGAGCTCGCGGTCGATCAGGTGGGCAGCAGTCCGCAGGCACCGCGGACCCGCTGTTCCAGAGCAGCGCCACGCCGAAGTCGTGGTCGGGCAGCATCGCCAGGGCGGCGCGATAGCCCTGCACTGCACCGGCGTGGAAAATCATGCGATGGCCGCTGTAGTCGAACACGCGCCAGCCCAGCGTAGGAAGCCGTGCGCACGCGTTGCCGACGCCACGGTGAACCGAGCACTTCGCCCGGGGTGTCGATCTGCGGCGCATGCAGGGTGTCGAGCAGTTCGCGGTCGAGCACCTCGGGTGCGTGGCCGAGGTGCGCCAGCATCCACTGCCCGAGATCGCGCGCACTGGCATTGACGCCGGCTGCGGGCGGAATGCGGTAGTAGGTGAGCTTTCGATAGACCGACCGCCAGCGCCCGCTGCGTTTCACATGCGGCCGCGCCCAGTCGCCGCTGGACTCGAGTGCGTCGCGCCCATAGGTGGCGGTTTCCATGCCGAGCGGGATGGAAGATGCGCTTCTCGACCTGGTGCGTGAAGAAGTCGCCGGTGACCGCGAAGGTCACGTCGCCGATCAGGCTGAAAGCGATGTTCTGGTAGATGTAGCAGCTGCCGACCGAGCACACCGGCGTGACTTCATCCAGCTGTTCGACCAGCAATGGATATGGCGAGTCGGCTTCGGAGCGCGCGATCGAGGGTGTTGTGCGGCAGGCCGGAGCGATGGCTGAGCAAGTCGTCGATGGGCAGTCGGCCGGCACCTTCGATGTCTTTCAACAGCAGTGCCGGCACCAGGTCCTGGACGCGGTCTTCCCATTGTAGCGCACGCCTGTTCACCAGCAACGCCGTCAATGAGGCCGCGAACGACTTGAGCCAGCGAGAGGCGATGCGGAAGACGGTGTCGGGTCCGGCCACGACGCGCTTGCCCTGTTCGGAGATGCCGAGGCCGCGCAGCCGATGAGGCGCCATCGCGCACGACCACGGCGGCTAGCGCCGGTGTCTGCCCGGTACGCATCACGGCATCGCTGAGGCGCCTGAACTCAGCCACGATCGCAGCGTCTGCAACGCCATTGGCGGCGGCGCCGGTGTTGGCCGCAGACGCGGTGGCAGCGGCCATCAGGGCGAGTGCTGGCGGTCTGTGCGACGGATGCAAAGCTTCGTAAAACGCCCATGTTATGCCTCTCGTGTGACGCCGCGATTCAGCAAGCAGTCTGGTGCAATGCGGCCCGCTTCATCACAGGCGAGGGCAGGGCAATGATGGGTTTGTTGATCCTTTTGGTGTTGGTGGCGGTGGTGGCCTTC